>NZ_JAUBPN010000074.1:0-1055 GCF_036700745.1 Microcoleus sp. S36a_B3
ATGACAATCGCAGTCGGACGCGCCCAGACCGAAAGAGGCATCTTTGATGTACTCGACGACTGGCTCAAGCGCGATCGCTTCGTCTTCGTAGGCTGGTCTGGGATTCTGCTATTTCCCTGCGCCTACCTATCCATCGGTGGCTGGCTAACCGGCACCACCTTCGTCACATCCTGGTACACCCACGGTTTGGCAAGCTCCTACCTCGAAGGAGCCAACTTCATCACCGTCGCAGTATCCACCCCAGCCAACAGCCTCGGACACTCCCTGCTGTTCTTGTGGGGCCCGGAAGCACAGTGGGACCTAACCCGCTGGTTCCAACTCGGCGGGTTGTGGACCTTCGTCGCCCTCCACGGTGCCTTCGCTTTGATCGGGTTTTGCCTGCGTCAACTCGAAATCGCCCGTTTAGTCGGCATCCGTCCCTACAACGCCCTGGCATTCACCGGCCCGATTGCCGTGTTTGTGTCGGTGTTCCTGCTTTACCCCTTGGGTCAATCAGGTTGGTTCTTCGCCCCTAGTTTCGGCGTAGCAGCAATTTTCCGCTTTTTGCTATTCCTGCAAGGCTTCCACAACTGGACGCTCAACCCCTTCCACATGATGGGCGTAGCAGGTATCTTGGGCGGCGCGCTGCTGTGCGCTATCCACGGTGCAACTGTAGAAAACACCTTGTTTGAAGATGGCGAAGGTGCAAACACCTTCCGCGCCTTCAACCCAACTCAGTCAGAAGAAACCTACTCGATGGTGACAGCTAACCGCTTCTGGAGCCAAATCTTCGGAATTGCCTTCTCCAACAAGCGTTGGTTGCACTTCTTCATGCTGTTCGTACCTGTCACAGGCTTGTGGATGAGCTCCATTGGCATCGTTGGTTTAGCATTAAACCTGCGCGCCTATGACTTCGTTTCTCAAGAATTGCGCGCGGCTGAAGATCCTGAGTTTGAAACGTTCTACACTAAGAACATTCTGCTTAACGAAGGTATTCGTGCTTGGATGTCTCCGATCGACCAACCTCACGAAAACTTCATGTTCCCAGAAGAAGTTCTTCCTCGCGGTAACGCACT
>NZ_JAUBPN010000075.1:0-1033 GCF_036700745.1 Microcoleus sp. S36a_B3
CCCCAGCGATGAAGAGGTTATTATTAAGGGCTTTTGTTATCCATCGACGACGCGATAGGATGGACGAGGCAAGGCTGAAGCGATATCGCAGCAATTTACGAGAAAGATTAACCAGAATTTTGAGCTTTTCGCCACATCAGCCGGATGGTGTTCGGTTGCGAAAACGTTATGGCGAGCTGATGAATAATTTGTTCTTATTTCTGGAAGATGTGACAATTCCACCCACAAATAATTCTAGCGGGCGTTGCTGAATCAAGGTATGATAAAATTATAGTGCGATCACAGACAAGCGAGAGCGAGAATTATTTATTTGATTTTGATACGGAATTGGAACATCTCCAAATTTTAGATAGTGAATTAGTAATTGAATTGAATATCTTAGCATTTGTTCAGATTTAGAATAACAAAGACTTTTTCGTTTTAGGCGAGCCAAATAATGTCTTAATCTTGTATTTTCACCCTCAACTCTTGTCATATAGGTTTTGCTAATAATCTGATCTCCATCGGGAATAAACTTCGGGTAAACTTTCCACCCATCTGTGACATAAAAATGGCATTTCCCTTTATTAACAATGCCCCATAGTGGTTCAAAAGTTTTTGCACTATGGTCGCCTAAAACCCATCCTAGAATACCTGGTTTAAAATGGCCTACTGCTGTCCATAACCAGGTTTTGTTTTTTTTGAGCCGACAAATGTTTCTAATTCATCTAATTCTCCCACTTGTGGAGTTGTTTCTGGGTGATAAAATTCTGGCAAGAGTTTTCCTACTTGCTTGACCCAATTAATGATTGTCGTATGATGCACATTTTTGACTCTCTCAATTGCTCGAAAACCCATACCATTGACATACATTTTAAGACATTCACGTTTCACCTCTGAGCGAGTAACCTTTATGAGGTTGATAGCCATCTATAAATTGTCTGCCACAACCGACACAAATATAATTCTGTTTACCTTTTTTATGGCCATTTTTATTAACATGAGTTGACTGACATTCAGGACATTTCATAAGCTCTACATTTTGTGAAGTGTT